>NZ_FPLG01000032.1:0-18618 GCF_900120065.1 Moritella viscosa | reverse complement strand
ATGGTAATTACACAGAATCATTTACAGGGTCCCATAACATTAGCACCACTTAATTGATTTGGGTAAATTGTGATTTCTTGCCTCAATAAACCTGAAGGGCTTGGGCTATCAGCGATAATAGCCCCGCATGAGGGGGCTGATTAATTACAAATGTTAGACTTAGATATTAGATACCTTCTAAGTATTTCAATTTGTTTTTAGCTTTAATATGGTTTTTTTCTGCCGCTTTACGGTACCAAGTTAAGGCTTCGATCTTACTCTGGGTTACACCTAATCCGTGTTCATACATTTTACCCAAACTAAATTGAGCTTCAGAGTTCCCCTGTTCAGCCGCCTTACTATACCAATTCAATGCGTCACCGTGACTCTGAGTAACACCATGTCCTTCATCATACATAAAACCAAGATTATTTTGTGCCATAGCATGACCTTGCTCAGCGGCCTTGCGATACCAGCTCACCGCCTCGCTGTAACTCCGAGTGACACCAAATCCTTCTGCGTACATATAACCAAGGTTTGATTGCGCACAAGCGTTACCCTGACCAGCCGACTTTTGATACCAATTAACCGCTTTGCTGTAATTCTTAGCAACGCCATGTCCATGCCTGTACATTAAAGCAAGATTATATTGCGCTCTGGCATAACCTTTCTCAGATGCCTTACGATACCAATTCACCGCCTCACTGTAACTCTGAGCGACACCTTGTCCATATTCATGCATAACACCAAGGTTATTTTGCGCTCTGGCATTACCTTGCTCAGCTGCCTTACGATACCAATTCACCGCTTCACTGTAACTCTGCTCAACACCAAGTCCTTCTTCATACATTACACCAAGGTTATTTTGCGCTAGAGCATAACCCTGCCCAGCAGCCTTACGATACCAATTCACCGCGTCACTGTAACTCTGCTCAACACCAAGTCCTTCTTCGTACATCCAACCAAGGTTTATTTGCGCTCTGGCATAACCTTGCTCAGCCGCCTCCTGATACCAAATTAGCGCTTTACTGTGACTCAGGGTGAGACCAAGTCCTTTGTCGTACATATAGCCAAGGCTTGTTTGCGCTTCTGCGTAACCTTGCTCAGCAGCTTTACGATACCAACTCACGGCTGCGCTGTAATTCAGAGCAACACCATGTCCATTTCTATACATGACTCCAAGATTATATTGCGCTTGGGCATAACCCTGTGCAGCTGCTTTGCTATACCAATTTACTGCTTCATAGTCACTTTGCTTAACACCCAGTCCTTCATCGTACATATAACCAAGGTATGTTTGTGCACTGGCATGGCCCAGCTCAGCAGATTTTCGGTACAAATCCACAGCTTTGCTATAGTTCTGGATAACTCCATCACCGTAATAATAATTATTGGCTAAATTATATTCTGAGGCAGCCTGATTATGTTTAGCAATTTCTGGCGTTACCAAGGTATTTGAACAACCAGAAAGAACAATAGAGGCAGTGAGAGTGGCGAGTAATAGTTTACGTTTCACCTTAAATCCTTTTGTGTGATGATTACTTAAAAGCTAGAATGACTAATCAATAATACATAATGACAATTAAAACAATGTTATACATCCAAAATACCACAAAAGAAATAACCTTAGTAAATAACTATCACATTTAAACTTTGGACCCTGCTTTTCCACTGGAATTTTTCTCATTCGAACAATCTGTAGTTGAATAACTAATTACTGGGCGCTTTATTACTGCAGTATTTACAAAATACTCTCATTATAAAGCCTCTGTTTTAGCTAGGTTATAGTCTAATCAATCGACTTATCTAAACGTTAGGTATTACAAGAACCATTCCCCATACGTCTAACCATTTCATTCATTATCTGCAGAGTCGTTCCATATACTATCAACAGTAATAAGATATGAGGATCATCATTTAACTCTGTCTCAATGCCACTTGCATGACTAAACAGCAGAACTATTAACATGCATTCAAAACTGTCCCCTTTTTGCACAAATGACAAAACGTTTAAAATTTCCCTAGTAACTGACGCGCGAATAATAGAAGCTATACATATAAAGGTTTTCAGATAACAAAGGGTTAAAAACCAATGAAAATAATTTCATTTAATATAAATGGCCTTCGCGCTCGATTACATCAGCTACAAGCTATCATAGACAAGCATTCACCTGACGTAATTGGTTTACAAGAAATCAAAGTTCACAACGAAATGTTCCCTGTAGCAGCTGTTGAAGAAATGGGTTATCACGTATTCTTTCACGGTCAAAAAGCACATTACGGTGTTGCTATGATGGTGAAGAAAAGCACAGTGGCAGAGGCAGAAGCAATTAAAGTGCAATACGGCTTCCCTACCGATGACGAAGAAGCACAAAAACGTATGATCATGGTGACGTTTGACCAAACATCTGGCAAACCGATCACAGTGTTAAACGGTTACTTCCCACAAGGCGAAAACATCAGCCATGAGACGAAATACCCGAACAAGCGTAAATTCTACCAAGATCTAAACGTATACCTTAACGACAATCACACAGCAGAAGATGATGTGATTGTGATGGGCGACATCAATATCTCTCCAGCAGATGAAGATATCGGCATCGGTGAACCAAATGCGAAACGCTGGTTAAAAACAGGTAAGTGTAGCTTCCAACCAGAAGAACGTGAATGGTTAGCAAAACTGCAAAGTTTTGGCTTACACGATACATTTCGTACCATTAAACCAGAAGTAACAGATCGTTATAGTTGGTTTGATTACCGCTCAAAAGGTTTCCCAGACAACCGTGGATTACGTATTGACGTGATCTTAGCAACGGCAACATTGAACGCTAAAGTAATTGAGAGTGATGTCGATTATGAACTACGTGGTATTGAAAAACCATCGGATCATGCGCCAATCTGGACAACATTTAGCGAATAAAAGTTGTTAACCGATAACAATAGCTTAGGCGAATATCCCTAAGCTATTTAAAATCTCAAAACCGCATTTTAGAAATATGTGTCTAACCTTAGTGTTACCCCGACATTCACATATCAAAAGCGATGATAACTATGCAGTGGACTAAGATATGCGTAACAGCAACAAACAGCTTACTTCTCTGTGTCGTTGTAAACATATCGCCCTGCAATGCTCAATATTCCGCTAATGCCGCTTCTAATTTGGCAAGCTCAACATTTTCAAACTCTGTAGCGCAACAACAAATGAATATCCACAGCCGCCCCAGCTTTGAAGACCTCCCCTCACTATTAAAAAAGCGTATTATCAAAGTCTTAGTTGTTAATCACCCCGCTTATTATTTTATTTACCAAAGTCGTCCGCGTGGTTTTGCTTATGACATGATGCGAGAATACGAAAAACACCTAAACCGTAAATACTTCAAAAACACCAAGTTGAAACTCAATATCTTGTTTATTCCAGTACCCAGTAGCCAAATAATCAACTTACTTGCACAAGGTTATGGTGATATTGCAATTGGCCCCCTAATGACACCTTTACGCCAACAAAACCAAGTAACCCATACAGAGCCCATATATACCAACAATCAATTATTGCTCATCAGTCATGACTCTACGATTGAATATAAAGATATAAAGCAACTATCAGGCAAAGAAATTTGGATTCGTCGAAATAGTATTTATCACCAGCAATTAGACATTATCAACCAGCAGTTATTCCAACTAAAAAGACAACCTATTTACATCAATATCGTGGCTGATGAACTCGAAGATTACGAACTATTAGATATGGTCGACAACAAGCAAATTTTCATGACTATGATCTCTAACCATGGCTTACGACTATGGCAAAAATTATATAAAAACATAAAACTACACCCACGATTAGTCATCGGTAATAATATTCCGAGCACCTGGGCAGTACGTAATCACACACCACAATTAACTCGCAGTTTAAATCAGTTTATTCATAAGCATAAAAAAGGCACTAAGATAGGCAACATTCTGCACCGTCGCTATTTAGTTAGCCATCGTTGGCTGAGTAAAGTAATCCATCAGCAGTTTGAAAAACGCTATTTAGAAACTGAAAAAATCATTAAAAAATACGCAGAACAGTATGAATTTGATTGGCAACTTATTCTTGCGCAAGCCTATCAGGAGTCTCGGCTTAACCAAAAAGCTATTAGTCATCGAGGTGCTGTCGGCGTGATGCAAATATTACCATCAACGGCGAATGAACCTTACGTCAATATAACGAATATCAACAACGTGGAAAGTAATATCCATGCAGGTGTTAAGTACTTACACTTTATGAAACAACGTTACTTTAGCCATAAAAACATTGCCAAGTTAGACTCGCTATTATTGAGTTTTGCCGCCTATAACGCTGGACCTGCGAAGTTAATACAATTAAGAAAACGGGCATTAAAGGAAGGGTTAAACCCCAACATTTGGTTTAATAATGTCGAGAAAATAGCCGCGGAGACCATAGGTAAAGAAACAGTAAATTACGTGAACAATATTTATAAGTTTTACATCACTTATTTGCTGGCCTCACGTTATACAATTAACGATACACAGATAACGCAACAGAAAATTGCGAACAATGCTCAGTAAGCAAAGAGGATCGGTCATTAATCAAAGGCCGCCATGTTAATACAAAACGGCCTCTTATTTATTAACTGTACGATACAATCACGATGTAAATCGTTAAGCAAGATGCCTAAATGCGCGTTTTTCTAGCCTTTTGAATACGGCGAAAATAGTAAAGCATAAACACAGATAGATAGCACCCGCAAAAATAAATGCTTCAAAGGGGGCATAAAAACGTGAATACACATTGTAGCCCGCCCCTGTGATATCAACCAAGGTCACGACACTGGCGATTGACGTTGCATGCAGCATAAAAATAACTTCATTACTGTAAGCAGGCAATGCACGACGGAATGCCGACGGTAAGATGATACGGCGCAAAATCTGCCAATAATTCATACCATATGCTTGTGCCGCTTCAATTTCACCTTTATCGGTTGTCACCAATGAACCACGAATAATCTCGGTG
This sequence comes from Moritella viscosa, assembly GCF_900120065.1. Classification (NCBI taxonomy): domain Bacteria; kingdom Pseudomonadati; phylum Pseudomonadota; class Gammaproteobacteria; order Alteromonadales; family Moritellaceae; genus Moritella; species Moritella viscosa. Next base: position 13,622 of record NZ_FPLG01000032.1, on the reverse strand, counting down.
CTGTATGCAGCCGTATTTAACACAAACGCTAGCAAACAAGGGTAAAATGCATCTTCGAGTAAAAACCATATTGAACTGTCTTGAATATCATCAATCATGGTCACACCATAATAAATCAGATACAACTGGATCAATAACGGTGTACCACGAAACACATAAGTAAATACCCAAATACCACGTGATAACCACACATACTGACTCGTACGCATGATCGCCAACGGCACCGCCAAAAAGAAACCAATAACAACAGACAAGAAAGTCAGTTGTACCGTCAATACCGTGCCATCCCAATACTCATTTAAGGTACTTGGGGTAAACATTTCATTTTGCTCAAGCAAAGTAATCAGTTGATCTAACATATTAATGACCTTCTACGCCTTTGCTGAAATGACGTTCTAAATATTTCAGTACAATTTCACTCACGGTTGTAATTGCTAAATACACAAACGCCACAGGAATAAAAAATAAAAAAGGTTCGTAGGTTGTCATTGCCGCTTCTTTCGCTAACTTAACCATATCAGATAAACCGATAATCGATACTAGCGCGGTTGTTTTCACCAGTACTAACCAGTTGTTACCAATACCCGGCAGCGCAAAACGCATCATCTGTGGAAACATCACACGATGAAACACTTGCCACTCTGACATCCCATAAGCCGTTGCGGCTTCTAGTTGGCCTTTATCTACAGACAATAACGCACCACGAAACGTCTCACCCATGTAGGCGCCAAAAATGAAACCAATTGTCACCACTCCGGCACTAAATTCATCGATAGTAAAATACATACCATCTTCATAAAACGCAGATAATGTTAACCAGCCTTGTTCAATATAAAACGCATTAATGGCATAGGTTTCATGTAATTCGTACAACCATTCCGAAAAATTATTGAGTCCGACTTGCAAGCCAAAATAAATTAGCATCATTAAGACCAAATCCGGCACACCACGGACTAAACTGGTATAAGACACCGCTAATACAGACGCAATTTTACCACCGGAATAACGTGCGACAGCAGTAATCAGACCGAGTAACACAGCGATGATTAATGAAAAGATGGCGAGTTTAACGGTCAATATAGCGCCATTAAATATACCTGGCCCATAACCTTGGAGATCTAACATAATATTCCCAGAAAAGCATTGAGCGCCTAGTCTTAACTAATAGCCTTAACTAAGCCCCCATTTTTATCATAGATAAAGAGACTACATTTTAATACTGTAGCTGAAGTATTTAGCCTGGATAATCTCGTAAGTACCATCCGTTTTAATTTCTGCTAATACTTTATTGAAGGTTGCTGCAAGTGATTTATCACGTTTACGCATTGCTACCCCCATGCCTTCACCCAGCTGGAATGTATCACCAACGGCTGCATAAGCGCCTTTTTTCTCAGGGATAAGTAACGTGGTATCACCGACAGGGAAATCCAGTAACACCATGTCTAAACGACCGCCTTCAAGATCAAGCAATAAGTCACCACTAGTGTTATAACGCTTAATTGTATTCTTGCTAGCATAATTATCAGTGACGTGTGTGTCTTGTACTGTACCGCGTTGAACACCGATACGTAATTTTTTGAATGCCGCTTTATCTGTTACATCAAGTTTAAAGTCTGCTGCTGCAAACCAAGCGCTTGGTGTATTGTAGTAAGGTTCAGAGAAAAGTACCTTTTTCTTACGCGCGTCAGTAATCGACATTGAAGAAAAAATAGCATCGTATTTGCGTGATAATAAACCAGGAATAATACCGTCCCAAGATTGTACAACCCAAGTACAATTCCAGTTAGCACGTTTACATACTTCATTACCCAAATCAATTTCAAAACCTGTTAGCTCGCCATCAGGCGTTTTATATTCAAATGGCTTATAAGGTGAGTCAACACCTAGACGAACATCTGTCCATTCTTTTGCTGCAACAGCTGTAGAAAGTAATAAGCTTGTGGCAATAACGCTCGCTAATTTTTTCATAAGTATTTCCCTATTATTATAATGAGATCAATCAATGATCTTGTGTTTGTTGTATGACTATTTTTATAGTTATTTTTTATAATTCTGGTTTTATCATTACGCTCAGTAAAACCACTAAACGTTAATATCTGGGTGCCACATTAATACTTTGGAGCTAAGAACTGCTTAACGCGTTCTGATTTCGGGTTATCAAACAATTCTTTCGGATCGCCCTGCTCTTCGATTTGACCTTGGTGTAAGAAGATAACTTTGGTCGATACATCACGTGCAAATGCCATCTCGTGAGTGACCACCAGCATGGTTCGACCTTCTTCAGCTAGACTTTGCATTACACGTAATACTTCACCTACCAATTCAGGATCAAGCGCAGAAGTTGGTTCATCAAATAACAATACTTCCGGCTCTACGGCTAATGCACGGGCGATTGCCACTCGTTGCTTTTGACCACCAGACAACTGACTTGGGTAATAGTCTTTTCTTTCCCACAAATCAACTTTCTTGAGATATTGCTCTGCACTCGCAGTCGCATCGCTGCGAGAGAGGCCTAAAACATGAATAGGGGCTTCGATCACATTCTCAATGACCGTCATATGCGACCATAAATTAAAGCCTTGAAACACCATTGCTAACCGTGACCGAATACGCTGAACTTGTTTTTTATTCGCTATCTGTCGATTACCGTCTCGGCCATCAATCATTTCGATCAACTCGCCATTGACGGTGATGTCACCTGCCGTAGGCATTTCTAATAAATTAATACAACGTAAAAAGGTACTTTTACCAGAACCTGATGAACCGATAATAGAGATTACATCACCTTTATTTGCAGTCAGATCGATACCTTTCAGGACTTCATTGTCACCAAATGATTTATGCAAATTTTTGATGTCTAATGTGGGACTGCTACTCATTCTATTCATCCTAAATACGATTTATAACAATTAAGACATGTGCAATATTTAAATTCAAATTAACATTAAAGAGTGCAACATAAATACAACATTCAACATAACAAATTAGTCATTCAGATAACATAAAACCATCATTATTTAGATTTAAAACTTGCAAGATAGTTAAATTGAAGTTTTATAATCTAGAAAAATAAAAAATACAGTTCAAATGAATTTCAAAAGACAATATCGGATACTACCGCCATATTGGTATTTATGATTGTTTACTTTACTTTAAATAGTTAATTAAACTTTTGTTTTACATTTAAAATAAAGTGCATATCAATGCGCGATTAATGTAATTTAGTTACACCCAGTTAGGGGTATTCAAGTTTAAAAGCATTACATTTCGTAATAAAAAAACATAAAACAGCATGAAATTGATCTAGATCACTTTATAAATACCACTAGTTAGGTAATAATAAGCATGAGTTATTTATTGAGACTAGGTAATGAAAACAACAAACCCATTTGACGCAATCCTACCGCCAGAACTGCTAATAAAAGCAGAATCTATCGGTGTAGCAAAAGCAACAAAAGCCCCTAAACAAGCGTTCATGCTTGCGATTACTGCGGGTGTATTCATCTCTATTGCATTTGCCTTCTATACCACGGTAACAACAGGAACGACGGATGTTGCTTATGGTTTAAAAAAATTCATGGGGGGGTTTGCATTTAGTCTTGGCCTACTACTTGTTGTTGTTTGTGGCGGCGAACTATTTACTAGCTCAATCTTAACCATTATTGCCCGTGCAAATAACAAAATAACAACCGCACAACTCGCTAAAAACTGGGCAGTTGTCTACGTCGGTAACTTTATCGGCTGCCTCTTCTTTGTAATGCTAATGATATTAGCTAAGCAGCACCTCGTCGCCGATGGCGCTTGGGGTCTAAATGCCATGAAGATTGCCCAACACAAATTGCATCATACTTTTATTCAAGCGGTCACACTTGGCGTCCTAGCCAACCTACTTGTTTGTCTTGGTGTTTGGATGAGTTTTGCAGCGCGCTCTATTACCGATAAATTTGTTGCGGTGGCATTGCCTGTGAGTATGTTTGTTGCATCAGGTTACGAGCACAGTATCGCTAACATGTTTATGATCCCACTCGGGTATGTTATTGCGAACTTTTCAGGCCCAGAGTTCTGGCTAGCAACCGGTGCCAACCCTGCTGACTTTACCGACTTAACGTTAACTAATTTTGTATTTAACAATCTGATTCCAGTCACCATCGGCAATATAATTGGTGGTGGCTTACTGGTTGGTATGACGTACTGGATTATTTACTGCAAAAAAGAATCTTAATATCTGTTGTAAACACAGCAGATAACAAACTTTGAAATTTAATTTTTAGAATATTAATAGATTAGGTGTACTTATGACTGAACAAACAATCTTTGATCAAGCGTGGCAAGGTTTCACTACTGGCGAATGGACTAACGAAGTTAACTTACGTGACTTCATCCAGAAAAACTACACTGAATTTACCGGTGATGAGTCTTTCCTAGCCGATGCAACCCAAGCAACAGATACGCTTTGGAACAATGTTATGGAAGGCATCAAAATTGAAAACAGCACGCACGCGCCGCTTGATTTTGATACTTCAGTACCATCAACAATTACATCACATGCTGCAGGTTATATTGACCAAAGCCTAGAAACAATTGTTGGCCTACAAACTGAAAAACCATTAAAACGTGCCATTATCGCTAATGGCGGTATCCGCATGGTTGAAGGTTCTTGTAAAGCATACGGTAAAGAACTGGACCCAGTAACCAAGAAAATCTTCTCTGAATACCGTAAAACACACAACCAAGGTGTATTCGACGTTTATACAAGCGATATCATGAAATGTCGTAAGTCAGGTATCCTAACGGGTTTACCTGATGCGTATGGCCGTGGTCGTATCATTGGTGATTACCGTCGTGTTGCTGTATACGGCATCGACTTCCTAATGAAAGATAAATTTGCACAACAAAAATCATTAGAAGCGAAGTTCTATTCAGGTGAAGACCTTGAAGCAACAATGCGTTTACGTGAAGAGATCTCTGAGCAGTACCGTGCCCTAGCACAAATCAAAGAAATGGCGGCAACTTACGGTTTCGATATTTCAGGACCAGCAACAAACGCAAAAGAAGCGATCCAGTGGACTTACTTCGGCTACTTAGCCGCAGTAAAATCACAAAATGGTGCTGCAATGAGCTTTGGTCGTGTAACCACCTTCTTAGATGTCTACATCGAACGTGATTTACAAGCGGGTATCATTACTGAGACTGACGCTCAAGAAATGATTGATCATCTCGTAATGAAACTACGTATGGTGCGTTTCCTACGTACACCTGAATACGATGAGTTATTCTCTGGTGACCCAATCTGGGCAACAGAAACAATCGCTGGTATGGGTACAGATGGTCGTTCATTAGTAACTAAATCATCATTCCGTGTACTACATACACAATACACTATGGGCCCTTCACCAGAGCCAAACATCACTGTATTGTGGGCTGAAAACCTACCATTAAACTTCAAACGCTACTGTGCGAAAGTATCAATTGATACTTCATCAATCCAGTACGAAAATGATGATTTAATGCGTACCGATTTCGACAATGATGACTATGCAATTGCTTGTTGTGTATCACCAATGATTGTTGGTAAACAAATGCAGTTCTTCGGCGCGCGTAGTAACCTTGCTAAAGCGTTGTTATATACAATCAATGGTGGCGTAGATGAAAAACTGAAAATCCAAGTTGGCCCTAAATCAGACAAGATCACTGATGATGTGCTTGACTACGAAGATATCACAGCACGTTTAGACAAGATGATGGATTGGTTAGCAACAACATACGTTACTGCGCTAAATTCAATTCACTATTCACACGATAAATATTCGTATGAAGCATCATTAATGGCTCTGCATGACCGTGACGTAGAACGTACAATGGCATGCGGTATCGCTGGCCTATCTGTTACTGCTGATTCACTTTCTGCAATTAAATATGCGAAAGTTAAACCGATTCGTGATGAAAACGGTATTGCAATCGACTTTGAAATCGAAGGCGATTACCCTAAATTTGGTAACAACGATTCACGTGTCGATGATATCGCTTGTAGCCTAGTTGAAACCTTCATGAAGAAAGTCTCTAGTCACAAAATGTACCGAGATGCGAAACCAACACAGTCAGTGCTAACAATTACTTCAAACGTTGTATACGGTAAGAAAACAGGTACAACACCTGATGGCCGTCGTGCAGGCGCCCCCTTCGCTCCAGGTGCTAACCCAATGCATGGCCGTGATGAAAAAGGCGCAATCGCAGCCCTAACATCAGTAGCAAAACTACCATTTGAATACGCAAAAGATGGTATCTCTTATACTTTCTCTATCGTACCAAACGCACTGGGTAAAACTGACGATACACGTCGTACAAACCTCGCAGGCTTAATGGATGGTTACTTCAAGCACAGCAGTACAATTGAAGGCGGCCAACACTTAAACGTAAACGTGATGGACCGTGCAATGCTGCTAGACGCGGTTAAGCACCCTGAAAAATACCCACAACTGACCATCCGAGTGTCAGGTTATGCGGTTCGCTTCAACTCGCTAACATCAGAGCAACAACAAGATGTAATCACACGTACGTTCCAACAGTCATTCTAAGACTGGCGGTGATTACACTATAAAATATAACTATCGTTTGTTTTTATAGTAGCAAGACACAAAAGCCTTACACGTGTAAGGCTTTTGTATTTATAATGATCGTATAGCCCTATTTTTTGGAGATATTATGCCGCTTATTAAACCTATTGATTCTACCGAATTGTGTAGCACAGTAGGACGCATTCATTCTACCGAATCTTGTGGCACAGTTGATGGCCCTGGCATCCGTTTCATCGTTTTCATGCAAGGCTGTTTAATGCGTTGCCAATATTGCCATAATCGTGATTCATGGGACTTACACTCAGGTACAGAAACCACTGTTGATGAATTAGTTCGTGAGCTGATTTCATATAAAGCCTTTATGCAAGCAACCGGAGGTGGTGTCACAGCATCCGGTGGCGAAGCGATGCTACAACCTGAATTTGTACGTGATTTTTTCATCGCAGCTCAAGCCCAAGGCGTTAATACCTGCTTAGATACCAACGGCTATATTCGTAAATATACCGATGTGATTGACGAAGTGCTCGATGTCACTGATTTAGTGATGTTGGATTTAAAGCAAATGAACGACAAGATCCATCAGGAATTGGCAGGTGTCAGTAATAAACGCACACTCGAATTTGCAGAGCATTTAGCAACACGTAATCAAAAAACATGGATTCGCTATGTTGTGGTACCCGGTTATACTGATGATGATGCATCAGCGCATCAACTTGGTCAGTTTATTCAACACATGGATAATATTGAAAAAGTAGAATTGCTGGCTTATCACGAATTAGGCCTACATAAATGGAAAACAATGGGCTTTGATTACCCCCTTGATGGTGTTGCGCCACCAAGTAAAGACACGATGGACCGTATTAAAAATATTTTATTAAAATACAAAGATAATGTGATGTATTAATCGCCCAAACAGCATTCTATTAAAAACCGATCCTAGCTCTATGCTATGATCGGTTTTTTGTTTTAGCCTTTTGCTAACCTTATACCAGAATAACGAGATCACATGAATTACCTTTGCCCTATCTGCGCTCGCCCTTTATCCGCACAAGACAAAAGTCTTACTTGCGAGCAACGCCATCAATTTGATCTAGCAAAAGAGGGTTACGTCAATTTACTCCCAGTGCAAAACAAAAAATCAAAAAACCCCGGCGACAACAAAGAAATGATGCAAGCCCGTCGAGAGTTTCTTGACCAAGGCTTCTATCAATCACTATCTGACACGGTAAATAATATTGCTCAGCAAGCGCTAACGGCTGTCAACGCACCAAACATCCTCGACTTAGGCTGTGGCGAAGGGTATTACACCCATCGCTTAGCGCAGGCTATGGCGACTCTTAATGATGCTAACTCAGCGCCACAAATCGCAGGACTAGATATATCTAAATCAGCGATCCGTTATGCTGCAAAACGTTATAAGACGATCAGTTTTTGTGTGGCAAGTGCCTACAACACCCCATTCGCAGATGCCAGCCAAGATTTAGTGACACGTATTTATGCACCATCACAAGATGCTGAGCTAGCCCGTATAATCAAAACAAAGGGGTACTTACTCACAGTGACTCCCGCTGCCGATCATTTATTTGAGCTGAAGCAGAAAATTTACCAAACCCCTGAAAAACACGACATGAAGATTGAAGATATTGCCGGGTTTGAACTGATTGAACAGCAACGTTTAACCGACCAAATCACCCTGACGCAAGCAAAAGACACCAAGAACTTATTAGAAATGACACCACTAGCATGGAAGATGAGTGACGAGCAAAAAGCAGAAATATATGCGGTTGATTTGACCCTAACGCTCGACTTTAATATCACGCTTTATAAACGCACAGCGTAACTTTTATTACAAACTCTACTGCCCTCGCCGTTTAAAAGACAAAAAAATACCGATATTCGCTTTAATATCGGTATTTTTGATGGGCTAACTGTACATTGACAGATTAAATATGCCTGTTACGGCATCATAATCGTGTATTACTTAACCATAAATACTTTATCCATTCGCTTAAATGCATTTTCTAAAATATCAGCCAATTCACTGTAATGTGGTTTTTTCACTGCGGGCTCAAGCTCACAACCTTGCGTTACTAGCCCTTGGTAAAGTTCATGATACCAATTTGCTAGTGACACGGGTAATAATTCACTTGAACGTTTACCCAACCAGAACAAACCTTGCATAGGTAGCGTAATAAATAATAATGCAATCGCAATACTGGCAGGTAACTGCTGCATATCACCATAGAGATACTGCATCATCACAGTTAAAATCGCTAATGGCGGCATAGTCTTAAAGCCTAGTTTCGTGGCGGCAATAATTCTATTCTCAGGAAAAAGTGCGGCCAGTTCTTTTTTCATCGGCCAGCGCTGCATATAATGTTGACCTTTATATAAGGTATTTTTAAATACATTCATCAGCATCCTCCCCTAATAGGTTAAAATTTTCTATATTCTCAACCATACACCATGTCATGGTGCAGGTAAAATAGTATATAGATGTTAAGCTAATGGTTTAGATCAACATTATTATAAATATACTTTGAGATATCGTCTCATTGCAAGTAAACTATGAGGCAGTTAACACTTTAAGGGAAAATGTGAGTGACATGACTCACAGTTTTAAAAAGTCGTCATTTCTTTAAGATGGATACTTAGTAACGAACATTAGTCGTACCCAATACGATTTCGTACGTAAAAATGACAGTGTCAGCCAATTTAGTAAGCACAGATATATCTCTCTGCTTTAATAAAGATACGATACCTAAGCCAATATCGCTAGGATTGTTATCAGTTATTTTATTGATTATTTCATAATAGGTTTTTACGCATGAATAAACTCGTTCTAGTTCTAAACTGTGGTAGTTCTTCTCTTAAATTCGCAGTTCTTGATTCAGTATCTGGTGATGAACAATTATCAGGTCTTGCAGAATGCTTTAATTTAGAAAACGCACGCATCAAGTGGAAACTTGACGGCAATAAAGGCACAGCCGATCTAGGCGCATTCGCTTCTCATAAAGAAGCTGTAGCATACATCGTAAATAACATTCTTAAAGAAAAACAAGAAATGAGCGACGCTATCGTAGCGATCGGTCATCGTGTTGTACACGGCGGCGAAAAATTCACTTCATCAGTAATCATTGATGATGCTGTAATGCAAGGTATCGAAGACTGTGCAACATTAGCACCGCTTCATAACCCAGCTCATCTTATCGGTATCCGTGCTGCACAAGCTGCATTCCCAGCGCTTCCTCAAGTTGCTGTTTTCGATACTGCATTCCACCAAACTATGCCTGAAAAAGCATACTTATACGCACTACCGTACAAACTGTACCGTGAAAATGGCATCCGTCGTTACGGTATGCACGGTACTAGTCACCTATTCATCGGTCGTGAAGCAGCTGCTCTTCTAGGTCAAAAAGTTGAAGAAACTAACATCATCAACTGTCACCTAGGTAACGGCGCATCAATCTGTGCAATTAAAGATGGTAAATCAGTAGACACAAGCATGGGTATGACTCCGCTTGAAGGACTAGTGATGGGTACGCGTAGTGGTGATCTTGACCCAAGCATCATCAACCACCTAGTTACACAGTGTAACTACACGCTTGCAGAAGTTAACAGCATGCTTAACAACGAAAGTGGTTTATTAGGTATTTCTGAAATTTCTAGCGATTGCCGTGCTATCGAAGATGGCTATGCAGAAGGTCAAGTTGGCGCAGTTCGCGCAATGGAACTTTCTTGCTACCGTCTAGCTAAATACATCGCTTCATACGCAGCTGCTTTAGGCCGTATCGACGCTATCGTATTTACTGGTGGTATTGGTGAAAACTCTGATGTAATCCGTTCAATTGTATTAAAACAACTTTCTATCTTCGGTATCGAAGTTGACGAAGCGGCAAATACAGCGGCTCGTTTTGGTTCTGAAGGTACAATTACTACAGCAAATAGTAAAATTAAAGCTATGGTTATTTCTACTAACGAAGAACTTGTTATTGCACAAGATGCAGTAAGCTTAATCTAGTTAAGATTGTTCGCTAAATAAGTTTCATTTTTAAATAAGAAAGGTGTTACCGCATCTTTCTTTCTTCTCAATCCCAATATAAGGGGACGCTAGTGGCTCGCACTATAATGCTTATCCCAGTTGGCGTAGGCGTAGGCGTAACTTCTGTTAGTCTAGGTATGGTTCGTGCGTTTGAACGCAACGGCCTAAACGTTAACTTTTTCAAACCTGTTGCTCAACCTCGCCAAGGCGAAAAAGGTCCAGAGCTATCAACTGAAATTATCCGTCAAGGAACGAATGCATCACCTGCAACACCGTTCACTTTATTACACGCTGAAAAATTAATCGGTGCTGGTAAAACTGACGTGCTTCTTGAAGATATCGTTGAACGTTTCGAATCACACATGGTTGATGCTGAAATCGTTGTTGTTGAAGGTCTAGTACCAACATCAAAACAACCATTTGCTAACAGCGTGAACTACAACATCGCAAAAGCACTTGATGCTGAAATGGTGTTTGTGGCTAACCCAGGCACAGATTCTTCAGAACAACTTAAAGATCGTTTAGAAATAGCTTGCTCAAACTTCGGTGGTAGCAAAAACAAACGTATCATTGGTTGTGTGATCAACAAAGTTGGCGCACCACTTGATGAAGCTGGCCGTAGCCGTCCAGATCTTGCGGAAATGTTTGAAGCAAACTCAGGTAATGCTAGCCATAACCTAGAAGTGCTACAAGTATTTGGCAAAAGCCCAATGCCAATCCTTGGTTGTATTCCTTGGAGCGCAGAGCTAATTGCACCACGTGCAAAAGATCTTGCTAACCACTTAAAAGCTGAAATCTTAAACGAAGGCGAACTAGAAGAACGCCGTCTACTAGGTATCACTTTTTGTGCTCGTTCTATTCCAAACATGCTTCAGCACTTCCGTCCAGGTGGCTTATTAGTTACTTCTGGCGATCGTGCAGACGTTATCGTAGCTGCATGTCTTGCTGCAATGAACGGCGTTAAAATTGGCGCATTACTATTAACTGGTGATGCTCGTCCAGACGAAAGCGTATTAAAACTTTGTCAACAAGCGATGGCAACTGGTCTACCAATCATGTTGACTACAACTAATACTTGGCAGACTGCATTAACGCTTCAAAACTTCAATCTTGATATCCCTGCAGATGATAAACAACGCATCGAAGCAGTTCAAGAATACATCGCAAGTCACATCGACAAGCAATGGATTGAAACGTTAACAGTTGGTACCAAACGTACTCGTCGTTTATCACCGCCAGCATTCCGTTACCAGTTAACTGAATTAGCGCGTCAAGCGAAGAAACGTGTTGTACTACCTGAAGGTGAAGAGCCACGTACAATTGAAGCAGCTAACATCTGTGCTGAACGTGGCATCGCTACACCAGTACTTGTTGGTAATCCAGCTGAAATTAAACGTGTTGCAGAAAGCCAAGGTATCGTACTTTCTGAAGGCGTTGAAATCGTAGATCCTGTAACATGTCGTGAAAAATATGTTGCACCTATGGTTGAACTGCGTAAAGGGAAAGGCCTTACTGAAGTAGTAGCGCGTGAGCAACTAGAAGATAACGTTGTACTTGCGACTATGATGTTAGAGCAGTCTGAAGTTGATGGTCTTGTATCTGGTGCCGTTCATACGACAGCAAACACAATCCGTCCAGCACTACAGTTGATCAAAACAGCACCGGGTTCAAACCTAGTGTCTTCAATCTTCTTCATGTTGCTACCAGATCAAGTGTTAGTGTACGGTGATTGTGCAATTAACCCAGATCCAGATGCTTCTCAACTGGCTGACATCGCGATTCAATCAGCTGATTCAGCTAAAGCATTCGGTATTGATCCTCGCGTTGCTATGATCTCTTACTCAACTGGTTCATCTGGCCAAGGTAGTGATGTAGAGAAAGTACGTGAAGCAACTAAAATCGCACAAGAACGTCGTCCAGATCTAATCATCGACGGTCCATTACAGTACGATGCTGCTATCATGGAAAATGTTGCGAAAAGCAAAGCGCCAAACAGCCCTGTTGCTGGTAAAGCGACTGTATTTGTATTCCCAGATCTTAATACTGGTAACACAACTTACAAAGCGGTACAGCGTTCTGCAAACCTAATCTCTATTGGTCCAATGCTGCAAGGCATGCGTAAACCAGTAAATGATTTATCACGTGGCGCATTAGTAGACGATATCGTTTACACAATCGCACTTACAGCGATTCAATCTAAGCAATTAACGTCTTAGTCTGAAAACCTGATAAACGTGTATTAAGGCTCCTTAGGGAGCCTTTTACAGTTAGTTAAACCATTGAAATATAACGGTTTTCATTTCTATATGTCCATATACTGTCCACACATTACCTAATCAAGATAAATCTTCAGTACTTGTGTCCACCTTTCATCCACAGATTTTAACTAACCTTATACTTCCCCACCGAACTACCACCTGTCACGCCCACTTCTGCATTGGCAGTAATCTCATCGACAACCGCATTAGCAATCGCTTCTGCTAATACCGATGCCTGGGCATGCTCACCAACGATCACAATACCGCCCTTAACCATTTCGGCTTCAATCTTACTTTTTAATGCTGATTTACTTAACGCCATATTATTTCCCTGCAAAAACGGTTGTGGAGCCATCTACATGTGGCTTACCAGTGAATGGACAAATACTCGCACAGGTAATAACACCACAGCCGCCATTAAGCTTAATCGTGCCTGCATCTTCGGTTATATTCTTGGCTTTAATGATCAGTGATTTTGCACTGTCGAGATGCATGTCTTCTGCGCTTTGTATTTTAACTTCTTTGTTACTGCCTAAAAGCAGGTTATCCAGCGAGGTAATAATAGCCTTTTCACCAACCAATATTTTCAACGCGCCCATAATTTCATTGACCTGGTTACCGTCTATTTTATTAATATCGTGCGTAGCAACTTTGGTACTGCGCTCAAAGTAACTCTGTTCGCTAGTTTGGGCTTCAACAATTGATTTCTGACTGGTCTGTTTTATTGCACCATCTGTCTGCAGCTGC